>DASXKV010000019.1 GCA_036496605.1 Gemmatimonadaceae bacterium
CATACACACTCCCCAGCTGATCAGTCGTTAGGCTGCTCGATGTGCTGCCGTGGACGTGGATGACACCGAGGGTCGCGCTCGTTCCGCGGGTGCGGCGAGCACGCCTCCGAGCGTGTGGCGCGACACCGTACCCGTTAGGCAACACGGGGATGGCGGCGCGGTACACCCGCTCTGGTTGTCTGGTTGTGATCGCTGAGCGTCCGGTCGTCGCAGGGGTGCAGCCAACTGCCGGCAGCGCGGATCGGGGCCCGCGATGCGCGTTACCGGCCGGCGATGGCTCGCCGGTCAGCGGCTACACGCTCTCTCTTCTCCCACGGCGCCCACACAGTCCCGCCGATGCCCGTAGCGACTTGCGTCTCCAATCGCTCAGAGCAGGCTCCGCATCAGTTGACCGAAGGTCACGGGGAGCGTCTCACACGGCAGCGATCGCGCCTCTCGGCGCTCGGGTCCTGCGGGGAAAGCCGCTCCGTGCACCAAGTAGCAGCACCTGTCATCCTGAGCGCAGCGAAGGATCTATTGCAGGCCGAGTAGATCCTTCGTCGCTTCGCTCCTCAGGATGACACTTAGTGCAGAAACCTCCCGACGCATTCACAAATTGAAAACATCATTGGGCGCGGAGCGTCTCTGGACACGGAGCCCGTCAGCGGTTTCAGCGCCGTGTCAGTGGTTTCAGCGGCCTCCGATGGCTTGACCTCGCGTAATGGTCGGTGCTCTCTCAATGGCACGTCCCACCGCCCGAGTCGCGGATGGTGTGATCGACAGCGACGAACGACCACGCGTACTGCCCGGCATCGAGCGCTAGCGCGAGTACGCCATGCACGGTGTTGATCAACACTTCGCTGTTCGGTTGCCGAACGCTCACATCGTAAAACTCGGCGCCGCCCGTACCGACAGTGAACTGGCGAATCCCTTTTGCCGGATCCGCGTTTCCATCGGGGTCCTGCGGCGCGAAGCGCTCATACATGTGATCGTGTCCGGAAACGACGACGTCGACTCCAGCGGCGTACATGATGTCCCACATCTTCTGCATCTGATACTGATCGCCGTGCATGCCGGAGCTGAAGCGCGGGTGATGGAAATACGCGATCGTGCACGTGGCGTTGCGATGTGCCGCGAGGTCGCTCGCTAGCCAGGTCTGTTGCGCGACGTCACCGGCACATGCGCGACCAGCTGCCGGCCCGGGCTGCGCGGGCATTGGTAGTTGAGGAAACCCTGGCGGAAACTCGGTGAGCTCCGGTGGCCAACAGAGATATTCCTGCGTCGTGCTGTTGATGACCACCACGTGCCAACTTCCGAGATCGTAGCTGTAATATCCGAGCGGCGGGTGGCTGCGCCGACCGAAGTACTGGAAATAGCCGAGCGCGCCCGGCGTCAGGTATTCGTGATTCCCCGTCGCCGGACGCGTGCGATCGCGAAGATGGCCCCACGTCGGTTGGTAGCAACCGGCGTAGTCTGCCGGAGAGCCGAATTCGTAGGCGTTGTCGCCGACGGCCATGACCGTTGCGCCGGGCATCGCGTCCAGGAGACGCGCGGTTTGCGCTGCGGGATTGTCGGGACCAGGCCTCTGGAATTGAGTGACGTCCTCGCCCGGATAGCATCGAGCGATGTCGCCGGCGCCCGCGAGTACTGCCGGATCCCCGGTGCGCGGAGCCTTCCGGTGGTGGAGATATCGATCCAGCCACGCGCCGGGATCGCGCTCGATCGTCGAGCGCGCCTGCACAACGCTGGTGTCGGGGTGCAACGGACGAGTGGGCGTGTGGTCACGACAGGCGCCTAACGTGATGGCGCAGAGTGCCGACGCGGCGACTCGGAGGATTGCAGCACGCACGTGCCACCTCGCTGATGCTTGGGACGTGGACCTCGAGCAGAGGTGTAGGTGTCCGCAAGCGCTGCACCACAAGGCGTCCAGCGCTACTGCAAGTCGATCCGGGTAACCTTCGTCCACGCGAGACTCTCGAACGCCAGTGCCCATTGGCCGGATGGCGACACGAACACGCGATTCGCGCTGATGGGAATCGAGCTGCGCGCCAGCATCACGTGATCCGCGACGCGCGCCGTGCTCAGCGTCTGGCCTGCGCCGAGGTAAAGTGTGGACCCGTCGGGAGAGATCGCGGTCGTCGGGAGAAGATGAACGATCGCGTCGGGCGTCCAGGCGATGTGCATGCCGGCATCGAGAAGGTACTCGCCGCGCGCGATATGGGTCCCAGTTGCATCGACGCTGACGCCGTACTGATCACTTGCGATACCGTTGGCACACGTCGTGAACGTGTCCGACGACGCGTCGTAGCGACTGGCACATGTCCACTCGAGGAAGAAAAGGTGCGAGCGATCGGACGTGCGGCCGCTGAACATCGTCCAATACGGACCATTCGTACTGAGCGCGCGGGCGTCGCTGCGGATGCGCTGCGCGCCAGTCGTGAGATCGACCTCCACTGTCTGGTCGTTGTGCGCCGTCATGTTATTCAGCATGACGAACATCTTGTTGTTCGATGCAATACGCAGCCCGGTGGGCGCGACAGGCACTCCGGGGTAGAGCGCCGTCGTATCGAGAACGGACAGCTTGATCCTGCCTAACGGCGCATTCGCGTTCGTGAGGTCGACGACGCCGATCTCGTTCTGCGCCGGGAGCGTGACGTAGAGCGAGTCGCCGCTGAGCGCGACGTCCATTCCCGCGCCGGCGCCGGGCAGGGTGATCGGCGCCTGCATCGTCATCGTCGTCGGCGAGAACACTACTATATGATTGTCCGTGAACAGCTCCACGTACATCAGGTCGTGCTTCGGGTCGTAGACGATGTCGTTGATCCCGTACTGCGACGATAGCGAGAGTGGCGTCGTCGCCGGACGATTCACAATCGGGTAGAAGACAATGCTGTCCGATTGTGACGTGACCGTCTGACTCACGTTTCCGCCGGCGTCGCGCGCGTAAGCGGTGAGCGTCGGTGTTCCGACCCATGTTGGGCCCACCGCGAGGTTGATCGTCCAGCTCTGCGCGCGCACCCCCGGTGTCGCGGGGAGCGAGTCGCGCACGTTGACCGGCGCGCCGATCTGATAGACGACCGAGCCGAGTGCGGCGTCGTCGTAGGCGCTCACCGTCAACGAGATCGTATCGCCGACAGCGTATTGTCCGCTCAGAGCGTTGCGGCCGGTGATGCTGAAGGCCGAGACGACCGGTGGCGTGCGATCGACGTACTCGAGCTGCGTCTCGAGCGACCTCGACGAGCCGATCAGCGCGGCGTCGAATGCGCGAACCGAGATGGTGATCGGGATGCCTGGTGTCGCGCCGTTAGGCACGACGAACCTGGCGACGCGATTGACCGACGTCGCGAGGTGCTCGCCGATCACCTGCTCGCTCTTGAACGCGCCAGTGACGTCGACGACGGTGACCCAGACACCGCTGCTACCGGTTTCCTGATAGGAAACACTCAATGTGTCACCGACGCGAACTTCGCCCGTCATGTTCGGCACGCTCAGCTGCGTGATCGTTGGCACGACCGCGCCTTGCGGTGTCGGTCCACAGGTGATGCGCGTGCTGGCGAGTGACGTTTGGCCGCCGGTGACCTGATAGCCGAAGCCGAGCGATGCTTCGAACGGCGCACCGGCGTACAGATGCCATCGGGTGTGCTGGGTCTCGCCTCCCGCGATCGTCGCACCGCCAAACGCGCCCTGCACCTCCGATTGAGGATTGCCCGTGCTATCGACCGCTGTGCTGCGATCAGGGCCGATGTACCATAAGGTTCGTGAATCCAGCCAGGTGGCGGTGCCGTTCCCGGTCGCCGTTGCGGTCACGTCGAAGATGCACTCGATCTGGGGGCCGTTCGGGGTGTCGCTGATGATGGGCGTCGGCGGCGCGTCGAGCGTCAGCGTAACGACGAGCGGCTTGTCGGGCGCGGTGGTGTCACGACATCCGACGACCGCGACGGCTAGCGCGACGGCGACGGCCTTTGAGCGGCTTATCGACACGGTAAAGTTGCTTCTCGTTTTGCGGCCGACGCCAATCTGCGACGTGGACCGGCACCGGTCCAGTTCCACGACGACGACCAGAATGTCCCGCTGGCGCAAACCATGTACCAAGCGCATTCTTGCCCTCGACGCTGCCCGCGATGCCGTGAGGCAGCGACCCCGCCGTTCATTAAAGCCTTCTCATGAAAAGCCGCCTCCCGATACTCGGCCTCGCAGGGCTGTCCGTCCTCGCCTGTACGCCGCCGTCGCAGCACACCTATATCGCCCCGTCGAACGACAATGTCGTCCAGACGACCGAGGTGAACGACGCCAATCCCCCCACGCATCTGGTGTACGTCGAGAATCACTCGACCGTGCCGGTGATCGTGTTCGCGATCATCCTCACCAATTGCGAGAATGTGAACATCGAGTGCGGCGCCAAGCGAACGAACACGCGCATCGACGCTGGAAGCCGGGCGATGCTGGCGCGAATCGAGCCGAAAATGGTCGATCGCGCCTCGAACTATTCGTTCGGCTTCAGCTGGCGCCCCGACTCGTCCTACGGGAAGGCGGCGTTGAACGCGCTCGCGGAAAGCGGCGACGAGGCGGCTCGCGTTCGGCTCGCGGCGATGCAGCACGCGGACTCGCTGCGGAAGGCCGAGGAGGGGCCGCACTACAACGAGCTGTCGCGGACGGATTACCCGATGATTGCCGGCAAGGTCGCGGGGATGCGCGCGTACCCCGAGTCGCTGGTCATCGCGCCGGGCGAGCGCGCGAGCGTCGAGCGCATTCGCCTTCTGCTCGTCGACAGCGCCGGGGTCGTGCTTGGGATGACGCGGTGGGTCCGCTGGCGCATCGGCATGGGCGCAGTGCAGTTCGTGCCGCCGGACATGCTGATCGCGAAACGGCCCGGTCGCACGGTGATTCACTACAGCCTCGCCGACGAGCCACAGCAGATGCTCGGCGCCCCGGTACCGGATCTCGACTACGCGGTCGTCGCCGCGTATCCGCCGGACGCGCACGCCCCGATATTCGAAGGCCGCGCGGTGGACGCGGACAGCAAGTCGCTGCTCGCCTGCGCGTCGGTGGCGCTCGAGGACAGCGCGCAGAATGTCGTCGCTCGTGGGCGCACCAGCGTGGGCGGCACCTTCGCGCTCAGCGCACCGCGCGCTGGCACGTATCGGGTGCGCGTCGAGACGCGGGGCTGGAGCCCCGTCTTCGGCCCGAACGAGCTCGCGAAGCCCGACGAGGACAGACAGCATGAGTATCTGGTCAAATTCAGTGAACAGATGCTCATGCCGCGATACATGCGCGACCCGGACGAGATGGAGCACGCGCACCCGGTCTCGCTACGAATGGAGGCGCCGACGGGCCCAAAGAGGGGGAGGGGCGCTGCACCGATCGTGAGCAGCGTGACGCTCGGCGGCTCGGAAGCGATGCCGATTCTCGGGATCGTCGGCCGCGCGCCGACGGGGACGCAGTGGATGCAGTTCGTCGTCGATTCGACTGGTCAGGTCGATCAGAAGTCGATCACGCTACCGTCGGGCACCGATCCGCGCGCGTTGACGAGTGTCACGTCGGTGCTGCCGCGAGTTCGCTTCGCGCCGGCGCGTGAAGCGGGGAAGCCGGTGTGTGAGTTGTTGAGGATGCAGGTGAACTTCAGTAGCCGTTAATGTCGTGCGCAATTACCCGATCGCTGAGGCGCGCGCTACCTCAATTGCCTGCGCCTCGCCGGCGGCCGCGGTCTCGGGCGCCGAGACGGCGAGCGGCCGGCCCGTCTCGAGGAGCGACTTGAGACTCGCAATCGCCTTTGGCCAACCCATCGAGATGCCTTTCAACACACCCGAACCGTCGCGGAGCTCGTCGTGGATGACCGTCAGTTTCACCTCGCCGCCTAACGGCTCTAGCTCGAACGTGACCTTGGAGTAGCCCTCGCGCCGGAGCGCGTCGTCGAACTCGACGCGCCAGGTGAAGACGAGTCGCCGCGGCGGATCGGACTCGAGCACTTCACCGCTGTCCGAGAGAGCACCGTCGCGGCCGATGTAACGCACCGGGGCACCCACGGCCCAGGTCGACTCGACCTTGCGACCGAACATATAGCGTTCCGTAAACTCGGCGGTCGTCAACGCGGCCCAGAGTCGCTCCGGTGTCGTCGCGATGTAGGTGACGTAGACGAAGCTTGGCTTAGTCATGTTCGGCTTCCTCCAATGCGCGCTTGAGATCGGCGAGTGCCGTTAGGCGCGACTTCTCGTATTCCCCGATCCACCGACGCATGATCTCGTGAATCGGCGCGGGATTGAGATAGTGCAGCTTCTCGCGTCCCTGCCACACGGTGACGACGAGATTCGCCGCCTCGAGCACCGCGAGGTGCTTCGTGACAGCCTGCCGCGACATGTCCAGATGATCGCCGAGCTCACCCAGTGTCTGCCCGTTGTTCGCGCGCAACTTGTCGAGCAACAGCCGCCGGTTGGGATCGGCGAGCGCTTTGAACACCTTGTCCATTGAGCGCGTTAATATGCAACTCTTTGGTTGCCTGTCAAGAGTGTTTCGTCAGTGGTACCTTACAGCACGCATCCGTCGGATGAGGCTTCTACCCCGGGAGATTTATTTGATCGACGACATCGACGACCTGTTGCCGGACGGAACGACGTTGTGATCAGGATCCATGCGGCAGCGGTTACCGCGAGCGACGTCTTCATCAGAAGGGATTCCTCCGACGCGGCGCGTCATGCGCCCGGACCACACCTGTAGCGATGTCCGCCACTTCGCGCTGGTGCGCGACCACCATATGCCTCGCAGTCGCGACCGTGGGACTCCCGTCATGGTCAGCGGGACAAAAAGCGCGATCTGCCACTGGTGGGCCGAGCTTCGCTCTTGCGCCTTGTCATCTCCAGGCTGTAAACGGCGACGGACGCTGCGGGACGTATTGGGTGTACGAGAACAGAAATCTCGTGCATGGCCGGCGCATTCCGCTTCTCGTCATCGTACTGCCGGCGCGCAATGGTCATCCACATGCGGACCCGATGTTCCTCGTCTCGCCCGGCGGCCCAGGGACGACAAATAGTGAGCAAGGACTCGTCATCGGCTGGAATGCGTGGTGGCGCGACGATCGCGACGTCGTGCTCGTCGATCTGCGCGGGACGAGTGGTCCCAATCGTCTCGACTGCACACTCCCCGGATCGAACGACCATCCTGCCGGCTACCTCGAAACGCTGTTCCCGCACGACGCGATCGCGCAGTGCCGGGATGCATTGTCGAAGGCGTCGCGCCGCCGTCACTCAGAAATCCGCTGCCACACGCACGCGCGGCGCAGGACGCACTCGATTCGATCCTGGCGGCGTGCGCACGGAGGGATGCCTGCCATCGCGCGTATCCCGACGGAAGGGCCGACCTCGACTCGATCCTCGCGCGCCTGCGCCACGCTCCCGCGAAGGTCGGCATCCCCAACGCAGCTGCCGGCACCGACACCACTCAGCTCCGCTGGCAACAGTTCGCCGAAGCGCTACGGGTCATGACGTACCGCGTGCCGACGCTCGTCGCCGTCCCCAAACTCCTGCATCAGGCGGCCAGAGGGGACATGACCGCGTTCGCGCTCGCGGCAATAACCTCCAATAGAGGATTGCGGTCGCTGTTGCGCTTTGGCTTCCTGCTGTCGATCACGTGTAGCGAAGATGTACCGCGGATTCGGGAAGCGGAGATTCATTCAGCAACGAGGGACACATATCTCGGGGATTCCCGCGTGCGCGAGCAGATCGGCGCCTGCGCGCAATGGCCGCACGCGCCGGTGCCCTCGGACTACGGCGCCCCGATTCGATCGAGCGTCCCGGTCTTCCTCCTCTCCGGTGCGTGGGACCCCGTGGCGCCGCCGAGCTATGGGGCCGACGCGGCGCGGTACCTCACGAACAGCATTCACGTCATCGCGCCTGGCGCGCACGTTCCGACGGGACCCTGCGTCGTCGCGATGGAGCGGGCGTTCCTGGCCGCGGCGTCGCCTAACGGTGTCAACACGGGCTGCGTCGCGACCATGACCCTTCCGCCATTCATCGTCGACTCGATCTCCTCGTGACCACGCGAGCTCGTTACCACGCGATCCCGTAATCCTCGCCGTTGTTGCTCGAGCCACCCCACATCGTGTGGTGCTTCATGTCGAGCAGGATGGCGTTGATGGGGCCTGACGTGCGCTCACCGATCTGCAGCGTGTACCCCATGGCTTGCAAGGCAGTTCGTGTCTCCATGGGAGTCGACGAACTAATGAGGATTCGGCCCGGGCGCGACTCATGTTGTCCAAAAGACGATCGCATCTGGTAGCTGTTGATGTTCGGCGCCTCGACCGCCTGCTGCGGCGTCATTCCCCATTCGACGACGTTGAGGAAGAACTGTAGCAAGTTCTGATCTTGTGAATCGCCGCCCTGCACCGAGAAGCAGAGGAATGGCGCGCCATCTTTCATGGCGATCGTCGGCGTCAACGTCACGCGTGGCCGCTTGCCTGGCTCGATGACATTGAACGGGCCATCCTTCGCGTCGGTGACGAAGCTCTGCGCGCGCTGGCTCAACCCGATCCCCGTGCGCCCCGCGATCACCGCCGGCACCCAGCCGCCGCTCGGCGTCACCGAGACGACCCAACCGGCCGAGTCAGCCGCCTCGATCGAGGTCGTACCGCTGTAGAAAGATTGAATGAATGCTGAATCGGCAGGTGGAACGTCCTGTTGGCCGCTGCGGCGTACCGTGTCGCCATTGGTCGACTTCCATTCGGCCAGCAAGTTGGCAAAGGGGTTGGTACCGTTCTGATATGGATACGGGTCTCCCGGCTTGATGTTCGGGTCGTTCTTCGTCCAGTCGATCGTTGCATAGCGAGCCTTCGCGTAATCCTTCGACAGCAGTCCCTTCGTTGGCTCCTCCGGCGGGAAGTACGGGTCGCCGTAGTAGAAGTCGCGATCGGCGAAGGCGAGGCTCATCGCCTGGTAGAGCGTGTGGATATACTTCGGCGAGTTGAAGCCCATCGGCTTGAGGTCGGCGTTCTCGAGAATGTTCAACGCCTGGAGCATTGCTGGACCCTGCTGCCAGAAGGGGAGCTTGTAGACGGTGATTCCCTTGTATGTCGTGCTCACGGGCTCCTCGATCCGGACTTTCCAATTCGCTAAATCCTGAAGCGTGAAGAGCCCACCGTCCTCCTGCACCCCGCGGACGATCTCGCGCGCGATGTCGCCTTTGTAGAACCGATCGTACGCGGCATAGATCGCCTGCTTGCGCGTCTTCCCCTGCTTGCGCGCCGTGCGCTCCGCGTCGACGAGCTTGCGCCACGTCGACGCGAGATCCTTCTGCACGAATACTTCGCCAGGCTCTGGTGCCTCTTTCGCCTGGCCCTGGTGCGTCAACATGATCGATGGCGAGTACTTCCACTTCTTGATCCAGTCCTTGTCGTGCTCGATGGTGTTGGCGAGCTGCGCCTCGATCGGATAGCCATCGGCCATCTGGATCGCCGGCGCGAGAACTTCCGCGAGCGACATCGTACCGTACTCGGCGAGCATGACCATCAGGCCGCCGGGCGTTCCCGGCGTGACCGCGGCGAGCGGCCCGTACTCCGGCGGATATTTATAACCTTTCGAATGATAGAATTCGGCAGTCGCTCCGCTTGGTGCGACGCCTAACGCGTCGATGCCGATGACCTTCTTCGTCTTCGGGTTATAGATGAGGGCCTGCGTCTCGCCGCCGCACGACAGCGTATCCCACATCGTGCATCCCGCGGCGAGCATGGCCGCGGTGGCGTCGACGGCGTTGCCACCCTTCGCGAAGATGATCGCGCCGGCGGTTGCCGACAGCGGCTTGCCGGTGATCGCGAGCCAATGCTCCGCGTGGAGGGGCGGCTTCTGCGTGCGGCGCGGGATCTGAGCGTTGGTCTGCTGTGCGCCGGCAGTCATCGACGCCGCAGCCACGAGAATCGCCGACAGACGCGTAATTGACATCGAACTTCCCGGGTTGATGTTAGGCTACGATGCTGTGCACACCAGATCCTTCGCTGCGCTCAGGATGACACACTCTCGTGTCATACTGAGCGAAGCGAAGGATCTTCTTTCATTTCTTTTTTACTCAATTGTCCGGCGCGTTCGACAAGGCCACTAACGATCGATCGGGTGCGCTTCCGCCAGCGGTCGGCCACGCCGTGCCAGAGGACGCGCGCGCTGACCACGGTTCCCGCAATCGCCGAAGCGGCGACGATACCACTTGCGAGCAATGCGCTGTTGGTGACGTTGATCGCGATCGCAACACCGCCGAGTGCGGCGAGAAGGCCGATGCCGACGCTGCCGAAGCCGATGAGGACGGCCTGATCGAGCCGCTCCGTCGTTAGGGCGATGCGAGTTCCGTCGCCCCGCGGACCCATCGTGAGGATCGACGCGCCGAGACTGGAGCGCGCGCGCCATTCGACGCCGTCGAAGACCTGGTGGACCTCGCCGTGTAGACCAAGCTCGGCGCGCGCCTGATCGAGAAGCTCACCGATCTCGTCGGGCGTCAGTTTGCGAGGGACGCTCTGCTCCTCGCGAAAGCGCGTCGGGGCGCCGAGCCAACCGGTACGCGGGCGAGGACGCTGCAGTTCGGCCACCGCTTCGGCGACGAACTCCGCATCGATCCCGACCTCGGCGGCGATGTCATTTATCTCGGCGAGCGAGCGCTGAATGCCTCGACCGTCCGCGCCTTCCTGCAGCTCGGCGGCGCGCTTGAGGATGAGCGCCATCTCCTGCTCGGAAAATCGCGGAGAAGACGTGGGGAGTTGCTCGGGCATGACGAGAGAATATGCGACACAAGCGCCGAGCGGGGCAACGAGGATGGCTCAGGCTGGTAGGTCAGGCTCGCCGGACCACAGGCCCTCGGGATGTCTCAGGGACCTGGCACGGCGTCCGTACTCGATAGGTGTGCCGTTCACGTCTTCGTCATTGGAGCCGGTCCAAACAATCGTCGATCACTCATCGACCTGCACCGCGCGCGAGAGTCCGATCACATGCCAAAAAATGTCTCGGACTTTCTCGTCACTGAGCCCAGCGTCTCTCGCAATCCCGGCCGCGCGGCGGATGACCTCCGCTTCGCGAGCCGGATCGAGCGTCGGCAGCCCCGCGACCTTCTTCATCGCACCGATCTCCTTGCTCAGTGCGACGCGCTTCGCCAGCAGCCCGACCAGCTCGCGGTCGAGCGCCTCGATCTGCTGACGACATTTGCCGAGCGCGTCGAGCGCCGTATCGGGTGAGGTCATGCTGCGGCTCCCGTCGCGTCGTCGCGCGATCCACCTAACGAGCGGCCGGCGGCCTCGGCGAACGCGGCCAGGCGCGCCATGAGCGATCGGAATCCCTCGAACGACAGCGATTGATCGCCGTCAGACAACGCATTGGCGGGATCCGGATGAACCTCGATAATGAGTCCGTCGGCGCCAGCCGCGATGGAAGCGAACGAAAGTGGCGCGACGAGATCGGCGACGCCGCCGGCGTGACTCGGGTCAACGATCACCGGCAGGTGCGTCTCGCGCTTGAGCACCGGAACGGCGGCGACGTCGAGGGTATTCCGCGTCGCCTGCTCGAAGGTCCGGATCCCGCGCTCGCACAGCACCACGTCGCGATTTCCCTGCGCCATGATATACTCGGCGGCCATGAGTAACTCCTTAATGGTCGCCGAAAGACCACGTTTAAGTAATATGGGCCGCTTGACGCGACCGAGCTCCGACAGCAACGAAAAGTTCTGCATGTTGCGCGCGCCGACCTGGAGCATGTCCGCGTGCTCGGCGACGCTGTCGATCTGACGCGGGTCCATCACCTCGGTGACGACCGGCATGCCCGTGCTGCGTCGCACCTCGGCGAGCATTTTGAGCGCCGTATTGCCGAGACCCTGGAATGCGTAGGGGGAGGTGCGCGGTTTGAACGCCCCGCCGCGGAGCATCACGCCGCCTGCGTCGCGCACCGCTTCGGCGCTCTCGCGCAACATTTCAGGTCCTTCTACCGAGCAAGGGCCTGCTATGACGGCGATCGCTCGCCCGCCGAACGCAGCGACGCGGCTCGGGTGCGAGGGATCGTCGCCAACGCGCACGATGGTCGGCGCCGCCGCGAACTCGCGCGACGCGAGCTTGTAGGGCTTGAGCACCGGCACGACGTCCTCGACGCCGGGCATCGAACGCAGCGGGACCTCGGCGAGCAGCGATTCGTCGCCAATGCAGCCGATGATGGTGCGCTCGACGCCGCGCGAGAGATGGGTGCGCATGCCACGTTGCTCGATGCGCTCGCGAATGGCGTCGAGCTCGGCGTCGGAGATGTTCGCGCGGGTGATGATGATCAAGGGACTAGGGACTAGAGGAATACGGCCTAGTACAAAAAAGCGGCCCGGAGGTCCGGGCCGCTTGGAGATTCGTGTGTGCTAATCGACTACCTGGTCGTGCGCACGCCTCCACTGTCGGCCCCGGAAAGGGTCGCATAGTAGTAATAGCCGTAATACTTGGCGCGGATCGACATGGGCCGAGAATAGCACACCGGACGCATCCCGGTCAAGAGGGCGAACCCCAGGAGTGGGCGGTGTGTTATTCTCTCCAGGGCAGGCCGAGCTCGAGGAGTTCCATGATAGAGAATCAAGAAGTGAGATACGTCCTTCGCTCTCTGCGGCGATCGCCGTTGTTCACGACGACCGTCGTGCTGACGCTCGCGCTCGGGATCGGTGTGACGACCTCCATTTTCGGCATCGTGAACGCCGTGTTGCTGCGACCGTTGCCGTATCCGGACTCTGACCGGCTCGTCGAGCCGTATCACACGCTGCTTGCAATCGGCATCCCCACCGCAGCGCAATCGCGCGGGACGTACTTCCACTATTCGCGCACTGTCCATTCGCTGCAGTCGATCGCGGCATCGTCTCCGACGACGGTGAATCTCGCCGACGCAAGCGCCACCAGCGAACCGGAGCGCATCAGCGCCGCCCGCGTCACCGCCAATCTGCTGACGACGCTTCGCGTGCTGCCGGAGCGCGGCCGCGGATTTACGGCGAACGAGGATCTGCCTAACGGCGCTCGCGTCGTACTGATCGGCGACGGTCTCTGGCACCGCCGCTTCGGCGCCGACCCTTCGATTCTTTCGCGCGACATCCGCATCGACGGGAACATCTATCGGATCGTCGGGGTGATGCCCTCGAGCTTCCACTATCCGGATCCACTGGTCGAGCTCTGGGTGCCGATGCAGCTCGACCCGGCTGCGCGTGACGCCCAGGGCTTCGGCATCGTCGGGGTCGCGCGTCTCGCACCCAACGCGACGATCGCGAGCGCCGAGCGGGAGCTCAACACGCAGCTGACGCGGCTGCCGGAATCCTACCCGAACATCTATCCGGGCTTGCCGACGGACAAGCTGTTGGCGCAGGCGAGCGCACGGGCTGCGGTGCACTCACTCCGCGACAGCGTCGTCGGCAATTTCGCCAGCATCCTCTGGGTCGTGGCGGCGACGGTCTGTCTCGTGCTCGTCGTCACCTGTGCGAACGTCGTGAATCTCCTGCTGGTTCGCTCGCAAGGACGAGCGCGAGAGGTCGCGGTGCGTGCCGCGTTAGGCGCGAGCCGACGCCGCCTTCTGGCGCTGTTCGTGACCGAGGCAGCGGTCCTGGCGACGGGTGGTGCGATCGTTGGCCTTGGAATCGCGGAGCTCACGACCCAGCTGCTCCTGCGTGCTGGCCCGACGACCATTCCGCGCTGGGACGAGATTGGAGTGGACGGCACCAGCTTCGCGTTCACGTTAGGCATCACGATACTCGTGGCGCTCACCTGCAGCGTCTTCCCGGCACTGCGGTATCGGTCGATGCGATTCACCGCGCTGCTCCGCGAGGGAGGACGCACGGGCACGGTCGGCCGCGAGCGACATCGGGCACAACGAACGCTCATCGTCATCCAGGTCGCTCTGGCGTTGCTGCTTCTGGCCGGCTGCGGGTTGTTGACGCGCACGGTGTCCCAGCTGAGCAAGGTCAAGCCAGGCTTCGATCCTTCGCAGACATTGGCTTTCGCTGTATCGCTGCCGGCTGGACAGTTCCCGAGGCTGGCGATGGCCTCGCAGTTCTACCTCGACGTGATGGATCGGCTGCGTGCACTCCCTGGCGTCGAGGCGGTGGGCGCGGTGTCGAAGCTTCCGCTGCGAGCAGCGTCGCCTCTCGTCCCGGTCTATCTGGAACACTTTCCCGTCGCGCCGGGAACACTGCCGCATGTATTCCCCTTTCCGGTCGCCAGCGCCGGATACTTTCAGGCGATGCACATTCGCTTGCTCGCAGGCCGGTTGTTTCCGGATCGGTTGCCGACAGCCGCGCCGCAAGAAGTCGTCGTAAGTAGAGCGTTTGCTGAACAGTATTGGCACGACTCGACCGGACGCCGCGCGCTAGGCGAACGCCTCAAGGTCTCTACGTCCGAGACGGTGCCCTGGTCCACCGTCGTCGGCGTCGTCGAGAGCGTTCGCGACACGTCGCTCGCCGGACCGCCCATCGCCGAGGTCTACTCTCCTCTCCGCCCACTCGACCCGGCGACGGCCGACAGCCTCGCGCCCTTCACGCCGCGCGTGATGAGCATTGTGGTGCGGGCGAGCGGTGACCCGCTGACGCTTGCATCGGCCGTACGGCGGCAGGTGTTCGCCCTGAACGCGAGCGTTCCGATCTTCGACGTGCAGCCGATGACTGCCGTCCTCGAACGAGTCTCGTCGCAGACGCGGTTCGCGTTATTGGCGCTCGGTGCCGCGGCGGCGATCACGCTCGTGCTCGGCGCGCTCGGGCTGTATGGCGTGATCGCCTATGTCGTGAGCCTGCGCACGCGCGAGCTCGGCCTCCGCATGGCGTTAGGCGCCGAGCCGTCGGCCGTGCTCGGGCTCGTGCTACGCGACGGCGTCACCCTCGCGGCCATCGGCATCGTGGCGGGGCTCGCGGCGTTCGCAGTGGTCGGGCGATTTCTCCGTGGGTTGCTGTTCGGCGTCGCGCCTGACGATCCAGCGACGCTGCTCTCGGTCGTGGCGGTGATCGTGCTGGTTGCCGCGGTCGCGAGCTGGCTGCCCGCGTGGCGCGCGTCGCGCATCGATCCGCTGGAGGCGCTGCGCCTCGAGTGATGCGCGTCCTCCAGTCGTGGCATGCGACTCAGCGCCGCGTTGCCGGCGCCGTGCCGACCCAACTGCCGCCGAGCGCCTTGTACAGCTGCACCGCTGCCGTGAGCTCACCGAGCTGCGCCTGACTCGCCGCGAGCTCGGCGCCGAAAAGACTGCGTTGCGCGTCGAGCAGATCGAGGTAGCTCGACAATCCTGCCTCGTAGCGCACGGTCGCGAGCTCGAGCGCCTTTCGCAACGCGTTCGCTTGCGTCGCCTGCGCCACCGCTTCGTCGCGCGCTGTCCGTACTCCGACGAGCGCGTCGTTCGCTTCGCGCACCGCGTTGAGTGCCACGGACTCGTACGATGCTCGCGCCTGAGCCGCTCGCGCACGCGCCGCGGAGGACACGTTCGCGAGTCGCGCGCCGTCGAAGAGCGGGAACGAGATGCCGACGAGTGCCTGATACACACGTGTCTGGCCCCCGAAGAGATTGTTCGGGAGCCCTGCTTGACTGCCCGTTGTGCCGGCGATGCTGAACGTGGGCCAGCGCGCTGCGTCCGCGACGCCGATGCGCGCCACCGCCGCCGCATACGATCGCTCGGCCTGCACGATATCCGGACGACGCGTGAGCAGCGCCGCCGGAATCGAATCCGGCACGACGAGCGTCGAGACGGCGGCGCTGAGCGTGGTGCCGCGTGGAATCGCGGCGGGTCCTTCGCCGAGTAGGACGTTGAGGTTGTGCTCCGTCTGCGCGCGCGAGCGCTCCGCCTGCGCGAGCGTGACGGCCGGCGCCGCGACCTGCGCCTCGAACTGCCTAACGTCGAGCTCCGACGTCAGACCCTGCGAAAAACGTTGCCGGGCAATGTCGAGCGTGGTCTGGCGCGTGCTGAGTGTACGCTCGGCTATGGTCTTTTCCTGATCGAGCTCGAGAAGCTGCAGATAGCTCGAGGCGACATCACTCACGAGCGAGAGCGCGGTCGCGCGCTCGCCGGCCTCCTGCGCGCCGAGGTCGGCGCGTGCGGCCTGGACGCCGCGACGGATCCGGCCCCAAAAATCGAGCTCCCAGGCGAGGTCGGCGGTGAAGCGCGCCGCGCGATACCCCACCGGCGGAAACGCGCCTAACGCGATCTGATTCGTGCTCTCACTCCCGTTGAGGCTCAGCGACGGCAGCTGCGAAGCGCGCGAGATGCCGACGTCGGCACGATACTCGTTGATCCGAGCGACGGCACCCTGCAGGTCGCGATTCTGACGCAACGCGACGTCGATGAGCGAGACGAGAGTCGAGTCGTGAATGATGTCGATCCACGCGGCCGAGGTCACCGTATTCATGCTCAAGGCAGGACGCGGCGCGATCTCGGTCTCTTCGGGCGTGATGTCGCGCGCACGCTCGACCGCGAGCGAGTCGAAGAAGTGCTGTGCGGAATCACTCAACCGCGCCGCGCCAACGCGTTCCGATGGCGCGATCACGGTTTCGGGATGGTATCGCGGCCCCATCGAGCATGCGGTCAGCGTCATCGCGAGGAGGGCGACGACGCCGCGTGTCATCCTGAGCGAAGCGAAGGATCTACCGTCCGTAGTCAATGGCCAGCCACTAGCAAGCGACAGTAGATCCTTCGTCGCTTCGTTCCTCAGCATGACAACAAGAGGGCGTTTCATGCGCGCTCCGTTGCGACAACGTGCGCCGGTTCGCGTTCGGACAGCGGCGACGTGAGCGGCGCGGCGATGGGCTTCGCCTGACGCGGCCCGCGTCGCTCCGCCAATCCACGAATGATCCGGAAGAAGAGCGGGATGAAGAAAATCCCGATCGACGTCGCGAAGAGCATCCCGGCAAACACGCCGGTGCCGATCGAGTGCCGGCTCGCCGCGCCTGCACCGGACGCGATCATCAACGGTAGCACGCCGAGAATGAATGCGAAGGACGTCATCAAGATCGGACGCAACCTCTCGCGCGCCGCTTCGATAGCCGCCTGACGAATGTCTAGTCCCTGATCCCTAAGGTGCGTCGCGAACTCGACGATGAGGATCGCGTTCTTCGCCGCGAGTCCCACGACGGTGATCAATCCGACCTGGAAGTAGATGTCGTTAGGCTGCCCTCGCAGCCAGATCCCGAGCAGCGCGCCGAGGACGCCGAAGGGCACGCCGAGCAGGACGGCGAATGGCACCGACCAGCTCTCGAACTGCGCGGCGAGCACGAGGAACACCATGATCAGCCCGAGGACAAACACGATACCCGCGGCACCACTCGACACGCGCTCCTGATACGACTGACCAGAAAACGAGACGCCCAGGCCCGCGGACCCGAACTGATTTCTGATCACGTCGTCGACTTCCGACAAGAGCTCACCGCTCGAGTGACCTTGCTTCGGCGGCCCGGTGAATTGAGTGGACGTGAAACCATTGAAGCGAGTGATCACGGTCGGCGCGCTCCGGAAGCTCGTCGACGTGAGCGCCGAGATCGGCACCATCTGGTTGTTGGTGCCGCGCACGTAGAGGCGGCCGATGTCGTTAGGCGATTGGCGGTACTGTTCGGCGGCATTCGCCTGCACGCGATAGGTCTTGCCGAACAGGTTGAAGTCGTTGATGTACAGCGACGACAAAAAGGCTTGAAGGGTAGCAAATAAGTCCGTGAGATTCACGCCGCGCGCCTTGGCCGCCGTGCGATCGACGGTCACGTACACCTGCGGCACATTCGCACGAAAGGTCGAGTTCAGGCCGCCGGACGCAGGCAGCAGATTCACCGCCTGACGAAACTCGTTGACGTGACCGGCGAACTCCCGAATGTCCTGACCATTTCGATTCTGCAGGTTCAGCTCGACGCCGGCGGTCACACCAAGGCCTGGCACCTCCGGGAGATTGAAGCCGAAGGCGTTCGCATCGCGCATCGCAAATAGCTTCCCGTTGATGCGCGCCGCGATCGAGTCGAGCGCGTCGTGCTTCGTGCGCTTGTCCCACGGCTTCAGGTTCATGAACACCGTAGCCGCGTTGGTGGTATTCGACTGAGTGAGCAGATCGAGGCCGACGAGCGCGACGATGTTCTGCACCGCCGGCTCGCTGCGAATGATCTTCTCCACGTTCGAGACGACCGCCACCGTGCGCTGTAGCGACGCCGCGTCCGGCAGCTGGATCGACATCGCCATGTAGCCCTTGTCTTCCGTTGGAATGAAAGCAGTCGGAATCCGCGTCCATAGGACGCCGGCAAGAGCGATCAGGATCGCAAAGGCGCCGAGCCATGCCGACGGACGGCCCAGCACGGAGTCCACCGCGCCCACGTAGCGATTGGTGCCGCGCGCAAAGACGCGATTGAACCAACCAAAGAATCCCGTCGTGTGCGTCTCGTTGGTCTCCGTGAGCAGCAGCGCACACAGCGCCGGCGTCAACGTCAGCGCGACGAGCCCCGACAACACGACGGCGATCACGATCGTCATCGCGAACTGTTTGAAGAAGGCGCCCGTCACCCCGCCGATGAACGCGACCGGCACGAACACCGAGCAGAGCACGAGTACGATCGCGATGAGCGCGGCCCCGACCTGGCGAATCGCTTTGTCCGCGGCGAGTCGCGGCGACAGCTTCTCCGTCGCCATGATGCGCTCGACGTTCTCGATCACGACAATCGCGTCGTCGACGACGATGCCGATCGCGAGCACGAGACCAAACAGCGTCAGCACGTTGATTGACATGCCGAACGCAAGCAGACCGAGGAACGTGCCGATGACGCTCACAGGAACGGCGAGCATCGGGATCAGCGTCGCGCGCCAGCTCTGCAGGAACAGGAAGACGACGAGCGTCACGAGGATCATCGCCTCGACGAGCGTGATCGCCACTTCCTTGATCGACGCGCTGACGAAGGGCGTCGTGTCGAAGGGCAGCGCCGCGGTGATCCCCTGCGGGAAGCTCGTCTGCAGCTCATTCAATCGCTTCTGGACGGCGTCCTTCACCGCGAGCGCATTCGCGCCGGGACGCGTGTAGAGAAGGGCGAAGGCGGTCGGTACGCCGTTGAGCCGCCCCTGCAGATCGTAGCTCCGCGCGCCGAGCGTCGCTTTGCCGATGTCGGAAAGCCTGACGATCGAACCGTCCGGGCGTGCACGGACTACTATGTCGTCGAACTCTTTGGGAGTCGTTAGGCGACCGAGGGTAGTGATTGGTAGTGTCAGCTGCGTGCCGGGGGGAGACGGCTCTGCCCCCAAGCGGCCAGCGGGATTGGTCGCGTTCTGCTCGCGGACGGCGGCAGCAACATCGGTCACCGTGATGCCGAGCTGCGCCATCTTCTCCGGATCGAGCTGGAGAATCATCGCGAAATCGCGCGCCGGGAACGGCGTCGCGTCGCCGACGCCCGGTACGCGCTTCAGCTCGTCGAGCACGTTGAGCTTCAGGTAATTCGCGAGGTACGTCGCGTCGTAACGCGGATCCGTCGAGTGTAACGCAACCACGGCGAGAATATCCGTATTCGCCTTGAGAATCGTTATGCCATTCGTGCGCACCGCGTCCGGCAGCTGCGGCTCAGCGAGCTTCACGGCATTCTGCACGTCGACCGCGGCGAGATCCTGGTTGCGCGAGACGTCGAAGGTGACGGTGATGTTGGTCGAACCGTCGCTCGCGTTCGACGACGAGTAGTACAGCATCCCCTGCAGACCGGCGAGCTGCTCCTCGATCGGCGCGGCGACTGCCTGGGCGGCGTCTTCGGACGACGCGCCCGGATAGTTCGCCTGGATACGCACCGCGGGTGGCGAGATCTGCGGGTAGCGCGCGATGGGCAACAGTCGAATCGCGAACAGACCGAGCAGCGTGATGACAATGGAGATCACCGCCGCGAGCACAGGGCGACGAATGAAGAAGTACCTGATCTCTTCTTTCTCACCGTGGCCGTTCGGCGAGTAGACCGTATTGCTCACGACTTCACCTTGCCCTTCGCTGCCGACGAATCGATCGGCATCGGCCTAACGACTCGCCCTGGTGCGATCTTCTGAATGCCGTCGACGACGACGCGATCGCCGGACACGAGACCGGAATCGATGAGCCAGAGGCCGCCGCCGCTCCACTGACCCGGATTGACGTCACGCGCGACGACGGTGTCGCCCGCGCCGACGACGTACACGAACTGACGCCCCAGACCTTGCTGGACGGCGCGCTGCGGAACGGCGAGCGCACTCGAGCGCGCGAAGCCCTCGAGCCGCACCCGCACGAACTGCCCCGGCAGCAATCGACGATCACCATTCGTGAACTCGGCGCGGAATTCCTGCGTGCCGCTCGCCGAGTCGAGGGAGGGCGACATGAAATTGATGTGTCCAACGCGCGGAAGGAGCGAGCCGTCTGGTAATACGACGCGCACACCGATTCCGTTTGTGCTCCCGGTGCCGTTGCTCACGTTCATCGCGCCTGTCGCGAGCAGCGCCCGTGATTGGGGATCGCCCTGCCAGGCCAGCAGCTGCTGCGACGACGGGTGGAAGGTGACGTAGATCGGGTCCAGCTCATCAATGGTCGTCAGCAGATCCGCGGACCCGGTGACGCGTGCACCGAGCTCGAGACGCGCGCGTCCGACCTGACCGGATATCTCCGCGCGAATGACGGTGTCGTCCAGGTCCTTCTTTGCGGCGTCCACCGCGGCCTGCGACGACTCGAGCTCGGAGCGCGCGTTGTCGACGTCCTGCTGCGCGACGGCGTGCCTCGGCACGAGCGGCTCGAGTCGCGCGAGCGTGCGCTTCGCGTTGTCGAGACGCGCGACGGCACTGCGATAGGCCGCGTCGTACTTCACGACATCCAGCTTGTAAAGAATTTGTCCCTTCTGGACGAAGCTCCCTTCGGTGAACGGCCGCTCGGTGACGATGCCTTCGACGCGCGAGCGAACCTCGACGCGCCGGTACGGCGAGACCTGGCCGACGAACTCGTATGCCTCGGGAATGCTCGTGGGCGTAACGGTGACTATGCCGACCTGGGCCGGCGGCGGAGCAAATGGTTTCGCGGGTTTACTGCATGCTGACGCGCCATACAGGACGACGATGGCAAGCGCGGCGGACCGCGCGAAGGGGCTGATCATGCTTCTCGGCAATTCGAAGGGAGTGGGGTGGGCCCTCTGTAATGTGGTGCTCGGGGCAAGTGCGTGGGTAGAGGGCTGAGGGCTGCGCGTAGAGGGCAGAGGGCAGTGGGTGGTTGGTCGTTGGTGAGTCCGAAGCACCGAATGACCAACAACCAACAACCAGCAACCAGCAACTCGGTCACCACCCACGCCCGAAAACAAGCCGCACCGGGTAGGTCACTACCGCCGAGTCAATTTATAGATCGCTAATCCGGTGATGCAACGCACATCGGTCATTTTACGCTCTTTTGCTCAGTGAGCGGTGACTCGTCACCCTCAGAGCAACTTCCTTCTAAACCCCTCCTCCCACCCGAGGGCGACTCAATGTTCGAATCGTTCGCGGAACTCTTTCCCGCAAACTGGCGCCCGGCGATCCTGATCCTGACCGCGCCATTCCGCTGGTTGGCAGCATGGCAAGGCCTTATGCTGCGATGGATCTTCGGCCACCAGCAGTCGGCCGGTTTCATCGCCGGCGAGGCGCTGCTGATCATCCCGATACTGCTCATCTGCGCCGGTACGTGGAGTAGCGCGGCGTCGCTCTACACGGTGCCCTTCCGCTCGGGACGCGGCCGCTTTCTCACCTTGCTGCTCATGACGTGGTGGGACGCGGGTCGCTGCATCCTGTTCTTCTATACGGGAATGGTACGCGTTATCGTCGCCTTTCTCGGCTGGATCATCGGCGCGGTGCGCTTCGGCCTGCGCATGATCAAGAGCCTGATCATCGGACTCGTTAGGTCACCGATCACGTTGATCCAGAATTCGTCGCGAGCCTATTTCGAGGCCGGCGGCATGCCGTGGGTGGCGTTCCTGATTCTCATGCTGTGGTCGGCCGTCGAAGCGACGATCTTCACCTTCACGCTGACGCCGACGCTCAAAGAGGTCTTCGACAGCCTGACGGGCACCGAAGTGAGCCCGCGAGTCATGCAGCCGCTGCTCTGGGTCTTCCTCTTCATGCTCGTCGCCGGCAGCTTCGCCTGCGTCCATGTGATGACAGAGGCGATCAAGCAGAAGAAGATCGGCAACATCGTCTCGATGGTCATCGTCGAGAGCGCGGTCATGTTCTTCGAAGTGATGTTCCTCTACCGCGAGCTCATCGATGCGATCACACCATGGATCGCGCAGCAGTCCGGCGGTACGGTGCAGTTAGGCATTGGCGCGACGATTCTACTGGCGTCGTTCGGCTGGATGGGCGTACGCGGTATGACGTGGTTCCTCTTCGGCCGCTTCGGGACGCCCGCGTTGATCGCGATCCTGTCGCGCCAGAACCCGGAGCGTGGCAACGCGCCGACCGTGAAGCATCACGACGCGCCGGAGCTCTGGCGCGCGCCGATCGAGGCGCTCAAGGCCGAGACGAAGTGGTTCCACGAGGAAGCACGGCGAATGTTCGAGCTGCTGTCGCTCCCCGTGCTGCAGCTCTTCGCCTCCGCGCTCAACTTCGCGGTGGTGGTGGTGCAGTCGCGTCCGATGTTCATGCTGCCATTCAAATCGCTCGACGACGTGCTCCACGCGACGCCCGGAGCGTCTGGCAAGCCGGAGCTGTCGGGCCGTTTCGCCGCGGGTATGCGCACGCCCCGTGATCCAATGGCGAGGGCCTCATGAGAAAGAATCCTATTTGTCGGGCGACAACGCTGCTGGCGTTGGGCGTTCTCGCATCCTGCGGCGGCGCGCCGGACGGCGGAGGGGCGAAGACCATTCCGCGCTCGACGCTCGTCATCGGCATCGACGTCAGCGGCTCATTCGGAAAGAACTACGAGAGCTCGATTGATTTCACCGCGAATTACATATACGCTCACATCCACGGCCTCGGCGGTCTCAAGCAGCCGACGGCGGTGTTCGTCGGTTCCATTGGCGGCGAGCATCCGCAGGAGACCAAGTCCTTCCAGCCGATCGACACGTTCGAGCACATGAGCGTCGCCGAGATCGCGCGATATCTCCGCAAGGAATATCCGAATCGTGACGGCCTCACCGACTTCAACCCGTTCTTCAATCGCGTCGCGACACTCGTCACGCGGCAGAATCTCGTGCTCGCGCCGCTCAATATCGTACTCGTGACCGACGGCGTCCCCGATACGCCGGCGGCGAAGAACGACAGCCTCGGCAAGTACAAAAAGATCGACGTCAGTAAGCTCGAGTACCTGTCGAAGAACGTCACGGTGCGCGTGCTCTACCCGCGGCCGACGATTGCGGTGCGATGGGAGAAGCAGGTCCCGCGTCACCGCGTGCGCATGTGGACGGTCGACGACGAGGTAATGGCGACGTGGAAGACGCACTACCACGCCGGTGCCTCCTCTGAGAGTCAGACCGAGCTATGGCAGTGGATCAATGACAATGTGGATTTCCGGGTGAGGAGCATTTAGGGCAGAGGGCAGAGGGCGGCGGGCTGAGGGTGCTACCCTCTACGCTCTGCCCTCAGCCCTCGGCCCACTCTACCCTCTACGCGTTCAGCGTCGCTGTCGCCGCAAACGTCGGCGGTCGGCGCATCTTCGACGCCTGCTCGTAGGCATAAGCAAGTTTTAACAGCGTCGGCTCGCTCCAGGCACGTCCGCAGAACGACAATCCGACCGGCAGACCCTGCACCAACCCCATCGGCACCGTGATGTGCGGATAGCCGGCCACCGCCGCGGGTTGGGTGAAGCTCCCGCCGCCGCCGGCGTCGCCGTTCACAAGATCGATCAGCCACACGGGGCCCTGCGTCGGCGCGACGAGCGCATCGAGGCGGTTTTTGGCCATCACCGCGTCGATGCCTTCCGTCCGCGCGTAGCGAAGGCATTTCGCACGTGCCGACGTGTACTTCGAGTCGGTCAGCGGTCCCTTCTTCTGCGCCTGCTCGAAGAGCTCCTGGCCGAAGTACGGCATCTCGCGCGCGGCGTTCTGCTCGTTGAATTGAATGAGATCGGCCAGTGTCTTGTAGGGAGCACTCGGGCCTAACGACGCGAGGTACGCGTTGAGATCCGTCTTCAGCTCATAGAGCAGCACCTCGAGCTCGGCGTCGCCAATCTTGGCAATACTTGGCAGATTCGCGGGATCGACGATCGTCGCGCCCGAGTGCTTCAGGACATCGATCGCCTGTTCGACGAGTTTATCCGTCTTGGGGCTGTAGCCCATGAACGTTTCGCGGACGATGCCGATTCGCGCGCCGCGCAAGCCGCCTGCGTCGAGAAACTTCGTATAGTCGGCGTAGGATTTTCCCGCGCTCGCTTTCGTCGCGTCATCTCGTGGATCCACGCCCGTGAGTGCGCCGAGGAGAATCGCCGCGTCTCGAACGGTACGCGTCATCGGGCCCGCAGTATCCTGCGAGTGCGCGATCGGGACGATGCCCGAACGTCCAACCAGACCCACGGTCGGCTTGATTCCCACGAGACCGCACGCCGCGCTCGGCGACGTCACCGATCCGTCGGTCTCGGAGCCAATCGCCGCGGCGCAATAACTCGCCGCCACGGAGCCGCCGGAGCCCGAGCTCGACCCCGACGTGTTCCGGTCGAGCGCGTACGGATTCTTCCCTTGGCCGCCACGGCCGCTCCACCCGCTCGACGAATGGGTCGATCGGATATTCGCCCATTCGCTGAGATTCGTCTTTCCTAAAATCACCGCGCCGGCCGCGCGCAGTCGCTCGGCGACAAACGAGTCGCGCGATGGAATCGAGTCTTTCAGCGCGAGCGAGCCTGCCGACGTATGCATGCGATCCCCGGTATCGATGTTGTCCTTGATCAGGATCGGAATGCCGTGTAGCGCTCCATGGATCTTTCCCGCTTTGCGCTCGGCGTCACGCTGGTCGGCAATCGTTAGGGCATCGATATTCAACTCGAGAACATGCTGCAGCATCGGCCCCTTCTGATCGAGCGCGCCGATGCGCATGATGTATTGTTCGACGAGCGAGCGTGCTGTGTACTTCCCCGACTGCAAACCGCTCTGCAGGTCGACAATCGTCAGGTCGTCGAGTGGTCCCAGCGGCGGACGTCCTGCGTCGAGCAGCGCACGCGGTGGGATCTGTGTAGCGCGTGACTTCTCGAGCCTGGTTACGGCAATGGCGGCGGAAACTCCAACGAACGCGCGGCGGGAGAGGGCTTCGTCGGACATGTCAGGAGGGGCTCGGGTCTAGGGGCTAGGGACTAGGGTAGTTCCTCTAGCCCCTAACCTCTAGCCCCAGCCCCTCATCATGCACCGTGCGCCAATGGATCCATGGCCCGAAACGCGCGACGCAGCTGCGCATCGGAGAGTAGAGGCAACTGCGGCAACAACGGCCTGCTCGTATCCAATCCGGGAATCGATGACGAGTTCGCGCGCATCCATCGGATCAGTCCCAGCATGACGCGCGCGTTCGCCCGACCATGCGGCGTGGCGTCGCCGATGTTGGGGTGCATGATAGACGATAGCACGATTTTCGGCCGAGCCGCGAACGCCACCTCCGAGAGCTTCGCGCGAAACTCGCGCTCCTCGGTGCCGAGCGACGGTCGAACGGTGTCATCGATCGCGTGACGACCTTCGTGCGCGATGATCGAGCTTTGCCGAATCAGCCGCGAGGCCTCGCGAATGAACGCGGCGCCAAGCGCGGAATCCGGAATGCCAGCACGACGCAACGAGTCGATGAGCGCGTCGCGTCCGTCGCGCCGAAAACGCGCCGCGACTCCAGGCAGATACGTGACGGAATCCTGTGCGGCAAGCCTCCAATCGAGAGCGCTGTCCATCGCAATGCTGCGGTCCTCGCGCTCGCGCCGGCTCGAATCCGCGCTCACCCACAAGCTCACCGAGTGCTCGACAAAAATGGGCCGAACCTGAACGATCGTGTCGCGCCGTTGCCAGCCGCCGTGACCGCCCGCGTCGTCCCATGCCCAGCTCTGGAGACCATTGCTGACGATGCCGTCGATGACGATGAACGTCACGTGCGCTCGACGGCCGTACTGCGTCACCGTCCGCTGCTCGACGCCGACGACGTGGCCCATGTGCATGTCGTAGAAGCCGCCGGTGATGCCTAACTGGATAACCGTGCCGAAGCGACGCGCGAGCTCGATTTCCGCGCCGGCTGGATAGAACGCCGGCGGCTTGCCCTTCCACGTCAGGCGAGGCCAGAGATCGCGTGTCGCGTGAATGTACCCGCGCGTCAGCTCGTCTTCTCGCGCCTGGCCGAGCAACGCGCGTCGATAGTATTCGTCGGCCTCGCGACCAACGCGCCGGCAATACTGCGAATAGGCAATGATCTCCGAACCGGGTGGCGCGACGAGCGCGGCGGCTTCGATGAGCCGCGCCCGCGTGAGCGCGGCGGCGAGCTGCACGCGAACCGCGCGCGGCGTGTCGCGTCCCGTCCATGAGGGAAGCGTTCGCTCGAGCTCGGCCAGGGTCGCTGGAATCGTGGTGCGCATCGACGCTTCGCCGACGCCGATGAGATAATACGAATGCACTCCGCGCGCCGCGGCGGCACCGTCGCCGGCGGCGAGCCCGGCGAGCAGCAACTCGCGCGACTCGTCGGCACGCCCCGGCGTCTCGCGGACGAGCATCGAAAGTGATGCCACCGCGAGCGACGCCGACGCCAAGTCGACCGGTTCGGAGGGAGAGGCGGCGTCCTCACCGAGCAACGCGGACAGCGCCGCGTCCGAGACCGCGTGGCCCATTTGAAGGATCGCGCCACGCCGCGCGACGTCGTCGGTCGCCGAGACGCGCGCATGATTAGCGTATTCAAAAGCCTGACGATAGCGACCTTCGTTGCTCGAGAGCCGCGCGAGCTCGATCAGCGTCGCCGGTGTGTCGCTCTGCGTGGCGAGCGCGGTGCCGAAATGGAGACGTGCGTTTCCGTCTTCCTTATAGAAGCGCCAATCGATGAGACCGAGCATCCGCTCGGCCGCGGCCCGCCGCCTCGCGCTCGAATCGCGGGCTGCCTCGCGGAATGCGTCGATTGCCGCGCCGAGCTCCTGGCGCTGGAGCGCCTCCTCGCCACGGAGCACGAGCGCAACGCGCTCGCGGGAGTACTGCGCCGGGAGCGTGGCGGGGACGAGGACGAAGAGTGTTAGGAGGACGAGTCGGCGCACGATGGTTGGGGCTGAGTGCTGGGTCCTACCCATAGGGTAACTCTCGGTACACCACGGCTTCAACATTTTTGCGGTTAGCGGTGTCGAATTGCGAGACGACCCTCACCCAAACGGCATCCATATGCGGCACTTCGCGATCATAGCCCTCTCGACTCTTTGTGCTGCGCCCGTGGCCGCGCAGGACTACACGGCGCCCCGGAACGCCACTGTCCCCGCCTCGCGCGTCGATCGGATCGAAGTCATCGGTCGCGCCGGCTCACTCCGCATCGACGGCCGGAACGGCGCGCGCGACGTCACCGTCCGCGGGACGGCCCGCGCCTCGTCACGCAGCGCGCTCGAGGATGTCAGGCTCATCGCCGAAGTGCGCGACGGCACGATTCACATCGAGGCGGACATCCCGGAGAATCGCGACTGGAACGACGATGAGCGTCAATCGCTCGACCTCGTGATCGAGGTGCCGAGCGATCTCCCCATCGATGTTCAGGACGGGAGCGGCGATCTCGAGATTCGCAACGTGGGCGCGCTCGATCTGAGCGACGGCTCGGGGGAGGCGACGGTCGAGCACGTCGGCGGGAACCTGAGCGCGAAGGATGGATCCGGCGCGCTCCACATCACCGATGTCAAGGGAGACGTGAACGTGACCGACGGCTCCGGACTCCTCGAGATCCGCGACGTCGAAGGTGGTGTGGAGATTGGGAGCAAGGGGTCAGGATCGCTCCGCATAACGAGTGTCGCGAAATCGGTTCACGTGCGCTCGAAGGGATCCGGAACGGTCGAGGTCGATCATATCGGCGGGGATTTCATCGTCGATAGAAAGGCGAGCGGGAGCATCGATTACGCGGATGTGAAGGGCAGAGTCGAGATCCCTGAGAGGAGACGAGGGCAGAGGTAGCGACTGTCATCGACCTCACTCCAACAAACCCTTCAGTTTTTCAATCTCGGCCGCCTCCATCCGGTATTCGTGTTCCGCACCAGGAAACCGTCTCGCCCGCACATCCTCGGCGTACCGCGTAACCGCGTCCAGCATCACCTTCTTCACTTCCGCATAACGCTTCACGTATCTCGGCACGTGTGCGTCATAGAGGCCCACGAGATCGTGGAACACGAGCACCTGGCCATCGATCTCGCCGCCCGCGCCAATCCCAATCACCGGAGCACGCACGCGCGGCGTGAGCTCGCGCGCAACGGCGGCGGGCATTGCCTCGGCGACGATCGCGAAGCAACCCGCCGCATCCAGAGCCTCTGCCGATGCGATGATGTCCAGCGCCGCCTGCGCCGTCTTACCGTGGACGCGGAAGCCCTCGCGATCTCCCGTCTGCTGCGGCGTGAGGCCGACGTGCCCCATCACCGGAATGCCGGCGGCGATCACGGCACGCGCTCGATCGACGATCGGACCGGCACCTTCCATCTTCACTCCGTCGCAGCCCGCCTCGGCAAAGCGCCGCGCCGTCGCGACGGCGAGCTCGTTAGAGCTTTCATAACTCGTGTACGGCAGGTCGCCGATGAGCAGCGACGACGGAGCGCCGCGCCGCGCCGCACGCGTCAGCATCAGCATCTCCTCGATGGTCACGAGCCGCGTGCTCTCGTGGCCCAGCACGACCATCGCCGCCGAGTCGCCGACGAGCACGAGGTCGACGCAGGCCTGTTCGGCGACCTGCGCCGTCGAGAAGTCGTATGCCGTGACCATGACGATGGGCTCGGCACCCCCCTTCATGGCGCGAATACCCTCGATCGTTAGGCGACGCGTTGCCGTCACGCCGGCGGAGTCCCAACAAGCTCGTTGTCGATGAGCCGCACACCGCCGATCCGCGCGGCGACAGCGAGCAGGATCTCACCGCTCAGCGTGCGCACGGGCGCGAGGGTGTCCAGCGACACGACGGCGAAGTACTCCGCCTCGACGCCGAGGGCCTCCATCGCCGCGCGAGCCCGCGTGGCGACGCGGGCCGCGTTGCGCTCACCGCCAGCGATCGACGAGACCGCGGCGTCGAGGCCGCGGCGTAGCGCGAGCGCCTGCGCGCGGGCTTGCGGCGAGAGTCGCACATTGCGGCTGGACATGGCCAGCCCGTCCGGCTCGCGAACGGTTGGGCAGACTTCGATGCGAATCGGAAAGTGCAGATCGCGCACCATTCGCCGCACGACCAGCGCCTGCTGCGCGTCCTTCTGGCCGAAGTAAGCCACCGTTGGCTGGACGATGTTGAACAACTTTGAAACGACGGTCGCCACGCCTTTCAAGTGCCCCGGGCCGCGCGATTCTCCTTCGAGCGGCTCGCTGAGGCCCTCGACAATCACTGACGTCGACGCGTCGTGTTGGTACATCTCGTCGGCGTTAGGCGCAAAAACATAGTCGACGCCGGCGCTCTGTGCGATCGCCGCGTCGCGAGCCTCGTCGCGAGGATAGGCCTCGAGGTCCGCCGGGTCGTTGAACTGTGTCGGGTTCACGAAGAGCGAGACGACGACGACGTCGGTATCGATACGCGCTCGCCGCATCAGCGAGAGATGCCCTTCGTGAAAGGCGCCCATCGTCGGCACGAGTCCGATCCGCGCGCCCGTAGCGCGACTCGCCTCGAGCGCTCCCCGGAGCACCGCGATCTCGCGGATGATCCTCACGATCGGGGATCCTCGGCAAGCGCACGCGTCGCGCGGGCGAGCGAATCCCAGAGGTCCACGAGTTCGGGCGCTCGTGCGGCCAGCGCCGCGCGTTGACGCTCCGCCGTCTCGACATCGCCGCGCGCGATCGGACCCGTGATCGCCTTGCGCGCGCCGAGCCGCGCCCAGTTCTCGACCGCGGCCCTAACGAGTGGCACCAGCAGATCCCGGTCGACGCCCGCCAGCGCGCCGAGTCGCTCCGCAGCGCCTTCGATCGTCACGAGGTAGTTGGAGGCCATCGATGCCGCCGCGTGATAGACGTCGCGATCAGCCTCGGCGACCGCGAAAGGCCTCATGCGTAACCGCCGCGCAAGCGCAGTTGCAACCGCGCGCGCCCGCTCGGTGCTGCCCGCAACGGCGCACCCTGCACCCGCGAATGATACCGCCACATCGCCCGCGACCGTCATGAGAGGATGCATCGAGAACGCCTCGTGAGGCGCCAGCGGTGCCAGGCTCGTCGACCCGGAGCAATGGCCCACGAGCGGTCCCGGGTCGATCGCACGCGCCGCTGCGGCGATCGCGCCGTCGGGGACGCAAAGAAGAACCACCTCCGCGCTATCGGTGTCCGCGCTTGTCACCAATCTGGACGCCGATCCCCGGCTAATGGGACCAATTACCCTCAGCTCGGCGCCAATCATGGCGGCCGCGAGCGCCTTCCCCATCCGTCCGGCTCCCACGATCGCAACACACGTGTCCGTCAACGCATCCATGCGGGGAAAATAGCGGGGCTGGCTCGTGACGCTGGCGATGTTCGCAGAGGTTGAGGGAACCGGGCGCAGCGCCGTAGGTTATCAGGACGTACCCCGGCTCCTTCTCTGCCGACCCCCCGAGCTACACGTGTCAAAGCATCTCCTACTCTCTTCGGCCATCGCCGCGCTCGCTTCTGTCAGCGCCGCCGCTCAGAATCCGCCCGCTGGCACATCGGCCACCGCAGGCGTGGCCACGATCCGTGGCGTCGTGCTGGACAGCCTCCACGACGGCTCGCTTGCCGGTGCTCTCATTCGCGTCGAGAACACCACGCGCGAAGGCATCACCGACGCAAGCGGCACCTATCGCATCGACAGCGTTCCGGCAGGTATGCGGCGACTCGTCGTCATACATCCTTTGCTCGACACGCTCGGCATCGCGCTCGTGACGCCCCCGATGACCTTCAACGCGGGCGACGTGAAGGAAGCCGATCTCGCAGTGCCCTCCGGCGAAACGCTGGTTGGGCTCTTCTGCACTCCTGCGGAGCGCACGCTCGGTCCCGCGGCGCTCGTCGGATTTGTGCGCGACGCGGACACCGAGGCTGCCGCCGAGGGCGCGAAGGCGTCGCTGCTCTATTACGTGTCCGATCCCCTGGGATTCAAGAAAGAGCCGCGTGTCCGTGGGAAACAGATCGGCAAGGACGGGCACTATCGCATCTGCGGTCTGCCGGCGACGATGAGCGGCAAGCTGCAGATCTTCCGCAACGGCGTGCAGACCGGCGAGGTGCCGGTCGACCTCGGCGGGACGAGCGGGACACAGCTGCTCGCGATGCGCAGCATGAGCATTTCCTCAACGTCGACGTCGCAGGTCATCGCGTCGGCGTCGCCGCATGACTCGGGCTCGAAGACCGTGATGATGGTCCGCGGCCGCTCGCGTGTCACGGGCAAAGTGCTCAACAAATACGGCCAGCCGGTCGAGGGCGCGCGCGTCGAGCTGCAGAACACGGGCGCGGCCACGAAGACACGCGCGGACGGGGGGTTCACTCTCGACAGCTTGCCGTCGGGGACACAAACGCTCGAGGTGCGTCAGCTCGGATTCTCGCCGACCGAGGTGCCGGTGGAGCTCTCGCAGAACTCGCCGCAGAGCGTCACCGTGAAGATGACGGAGTACGTACCGGTGTTGACCACGATGCGCGTGACGGCGGCGCGCGAGCGCGGCCTCAGCGACGTGGGTTTCGCCGACCGCAAACGCTCGGGCATGGGGTACTATCTCGACTCCGATCAGTTGAAGAATCGCCAGACGACGCAGTTCAGCGACATGCTGCGCACCGTGCCTGGGATTCGCGTGCAGCCCGCGGGCGACGGGACCAACGTCATCACGAGCTCCCGCGATCCAACGGGCGGTTGCGTGACGTTCTACGTCGACGGCGCGCCGTGGCAGCAGATGACGCCGGGCGATCTCGACACGTATGTACGTCCCGAGGAAGTCGCCGCGCTCGAGGTATACAACGGCGTGACGACGCCGGCTCAGTTCCAGACGGCGGGCATGACTGGATGCACGACCGTGGTGATCTGGACGGAGCGAAGAGTCAGTCGAAAGAAGGAGCAGTAGGGTAGAGGGCTGTGGGTAGAGGGTAGAGGGTTGCGGGTAGAGAGCGAAAACGCTCTGCCCACAACCCTCTGCCCGCAACCCTCTAGTCTTCGGCCCGCTCCGCTCGCCGTTCCTCACGTGCCTCGATCTCGGCGTCGGTGACTTCACCGACCTCGTCGAGCGACGCGCCGTGCTCGGCGATGCGCTGTCGCTCGCTTGTCTGATCGCGTTCCGTATTTGCGATGTTCGCCCCGGCGAAACTCCGGCCGTGCATTACGTCTTTGCCACGAGTATCCTCGCGGCTGTCATCGGATTCGTCCTGCTCACGCGGATGCTGGGGGTCGCCCGCTCGGTCGCGATCGGTCATTGATGGTCTCCGTTGATGTGGTGGCGGCGCGTGCTGCGCTACGCAACACGACGGCAGCAACCGTTCCACATGATCATCGCGCGCTGGCGCGCTCCCTGCTCAGGCAGCTTGGGTGAACCAGCACGACAGCAGGAGCCAAAAAACGCGAGACGAGCGCCCGTGGTGGCGTCAGCGCTGGCTGACGATTGCCGCGGGTTATTCGTTCGCGTTCCTCACCGGAATGGCCGTCGCCGGCTGGACGAAACGGTACGGCGATTGGCAGCACGGCACGAGATGGGAACGATCGCTCATGATCGCGGCGCACGTGCATCTGCCAACCTGGGCGGACCGACTGCTCCTCATGACTCCCTGGTTAGGCACCAACATCACGCTCATTCCTGGCGTGCTCGCCGGCGTGTGGTGGTTGTGGAGCAGGATGAAGCGCCCGCATCTCGCGATGCGGCTGCTCATCGTTCAGATCGGGAGCTACACGCTGAACCCGGCACTGAAGGATCTGTACGACCGTCCACGCCCAGACCTCTTCGAGCGCCGCGGTTGGTACGGTTGGTCTGCCTACCCCAGCGGCCACGCCATCGCCAGTATCGCCGTTCTCTTCACCGTGTGCGCCATCCTGCACCGCGAGCGGGGGTGGGCGTGGACGTACTGGGTGCTGGTTCCGATCTCGCTGATGAGTCTTTACTCACGGATTTATCTGGGAGTACACTGGCCGATCGATGTTCTCGCCGGTGTTCTGGTGGGAATAGTGTGGCTCGTCATGACGTCGATCGCGTTCAGGGAAGGGGCGCGCGCGGCGAAAGACTAGAAGGGCGCGTCGAGAAGGGCGCGTCGAATACAGCGCGTCGAATACAGCGCGTCGAAACAAGCGTACAAAGAATGAAACGGGCGCTGCGCCGTAGGCGCGCGCCCGATTTCCTTATTTGCGGGAGGTTCGACGCCGTCTGCGACGCGCCCCTCTCGACGCGCCCCTCTCGACGCGCCCCTCTCGACGCGCCCCTCTCGACGCGCCCCTCTCGACGCGCCCCTCTCGACGCGCCCCTCTCGACGCGCCCCTC